>DASXOZ010000027.1 GCA_036493895.1 Candidatus Binatia bacterium
GACGCGCCTCGACGCGAAGGGCAAGCAGAGCCACCACGTCCACATCCTGTGGAACCGCTACCAGCACCGCCTGTACACGATCGCGTGCACCGACGCGCCGTGCGACGTCGTCGCGCTCTCGCTCAAGCTCGCGGCCCCACAGCCGATCAAGTAGCGCGGATCGGCTTGTACTTGATCCGGTGGGGCAGGTCGGCGTCGGTGCCGAAGCGGCGGTGCCGGTCGGCCTCGTAGTCGGCGAAGTTGCCCTCGAACCACTCGGCGTGGCTGTTGCCCTCGAACGCGAGGATGTGCGTCGCGATGCGGTCGAGGAACCAGCGGTCGTGGCTGATCACGACCGCGCAGCCCGCGAACTCGACCAGCGCTTCCTCCAGGGCCCGAAGCGTATCGACGTCGAGGTCGTTGGTCGGTTCGTCGAGCAGCAAGACGTTGCCGGCGCTTTTCAGCAGCTTGGCCAGGTGAAGGCGGTTGCGCTCGCCTCCCGACAGCAGCTTGACCTTCTTTTGCTGGTCGTTGCCCTTGATGTTGAACGACGCGGCATAGGCGCGGGAGTTCACCTGGCGCCGGCCGACCATCACGAATTCCTTTCCCCCGTCGCTGATCTCCTCCCAGGCCGAACGCTCGCCGTCGAGGGCTTCTCGCGACTGGTCGACGTAGGAGAGCTCGACCGTCTCGCCGATCGACAGCGTGCCGGCATCGGGTGTTTCGCTGCCGGTGATCATGCGAAACAGCGTCGTCTTGCCGGCGCCGTTGGCACCGATCACGCCGACGATCCCGCCACGCGGAAGCGTGAAGCTCAAGTCCTCGAACAGCAGGCGATCACCGTAGCTCTTGCGAAGCCCGCGGCCCTCGATGACGAGATCGCCGAGGCGCGGCCCCGGCGGAATCACGATGCGCCCGCTTTCGGGCGCTTCCTGCATCTTCTCGTGCTCGCTCAGCAGCGACTCGTACTGGCTGACGCGCGCCTTGCTCTTGGCCTGCCGCGCCCGCGGTGACATCCGCACCCATTCGAGCTCGCGCTCGAGCGTACGGCGGCGGCTCGAAGCTTCCTTTTCTTCCTGGGCCAGGCGTTTCTGCTTCTGGTCGAGCCACGACGTGTAATTGCCTTCCCACGGAATGCCTTCGCCGCGGTCGAGCTCGAGGATCCAGCCGGCGACGTTGTCGAGGAAATAACGGTCATGCGTGACGGCAACGACGGTTCCCTTGTACTCGGACAGGTGGCGCTCCAGCCACGCGACAGATTCCGCGTCGAGGTGGTTGGTCGGCTCGTCGAGCAGCAGGATGTCGGGTTGGCGCAGGAGAATCTGGCACAGCGCGACGCGGCGGCGCTCACCTCCCGAAAGAGTGGCGACCTTCGCTTCGGCGGGCGGCAGCCGAAGCGCGTCCATCGCGATCTCGAGGTGACGGTCGAGCTCCCAGGCATTGACGGCGTCGATCTGGTCCTGCACCCGCCCCTGCTCGGCCAGCAGCTTGTCCATCTCCTCGTCGGACATCGGCTCGGCGAATTTCGCCGAGATGTCCTCAAAACGCGTCAGCAGCGCGCGCGTCGAAGAAACGGCTTCCTCGACGTGTTCGAGGACGGTGCGCTCGGGATCCAGCTCGGGCTCCTGGGTGAGGAAGCCCACGCTGGTGCCCTCGCGGACCATCGTTTCGCCGGCAAAATCCTTGTCGGTGCCGGCCATGATCCGCAGAAGAGTGCTCTTGCCGGCGCCGTTGAGGCCGAGCACGCCGATTTTCGCGCCGTCATAGAACGACAGCCACATTCCCTTGAGGATCTCGCGGCCCTGCGGCGTCACTTTCCGGACGCCCTTCATGTGAAAGATGATCTGAGGCATAGCCGGCCCGCTTAGCGGGGAAGGCAGGCAAGTTCCACAAGCGGGCCACCAGACAGGCGGCGCAGCGGGCAATGGCGACGTTGCGGCGACGCCGGCGACGCCGGCAGGAAGGCGGGGCCGCCCGCCGGAGCGGGCCGGCGGCGGGCCCGGCGCCGACCGACAGTTGGTTTCCGCACCCGGCACGTCTATCTTGCAGGGCTGCGGCTCGAGCCAGCCGCCCATTTCACCCCGCTTTCCAGGAGAAGTTTCATGACTCAGCGAATGTTCGCCCTGATTGCCGTCGCCCTGACGCTGTCGATTCCGGCTGCGGCCCTTGCCCAGGCCGGCAGCCCGAGCGACGTCGTCGCAACCGTCGGCGACACCTCGATTACCCGCGCCGAGCTGGAAAAATCGGTCAAGTCCCAGCTCATCGACATCGACAACCAGCGCTTCGACATTCTCGAGGAGGGGCTCAACAACCTCGTCTCCGAGAAGCTGCTGACGCTGGAAGCCCAGAGCCAGAGCAAGACGCTGGAGCAGCTCGAGACGGAGCTGAAACAGTCTCCCGTGACGGAGCCGACCGATGCCGAAGTGCAGAAGGTCTACGACGACAACAAGGAGCAGCTCGGCGGCAAGTCCCTCGATGAGGTCAAGGGCCGCATCGTCGAATACCTGAAGGGCGTCAGCCGCCAGCAGAAGGCCCAGGAGCTTCTGGCGAGCCTTCGCACCAAGCACCCCACGGTCATCAAGCTGTCGCCTCCGATCGTGGACGTCAACGACGGCGGCCGCCCCTCGCGCGGCGGCGACAAGTCGGCGCCCGTGACGATCATCGCGTTCTCCGACTACGAGTGCCCGTACTGCAAGAAGTCCGAGCCGGTGATCGCCGAAGTGATGGCGCTTTACGGCAACAAGATCCGCTACGTGCACCGCGACTACCCGCTGCCGTTCCACAAGTTCGCGCGCAAGGCCGCCGAGACGGCGCGCTGCGCCGGCGAGCAGGGCAAGTTCTGGGAAGCGCACGACGCGCTTTACAAGGCGACGCTGTCGGATGACGTGATCGAAAGCACGGTCGTCGCCCTCGGCGTCGACAAGGACAAGCTCGACCAGTGCCTGTCGACGGGCAAGGTCAAGCCGATGATCGACGAGGACATGGAAGCCGGCGGCAACGTCGGCGTGTCGGGGACGCCGGCCTTCTTCATCAACGGCCGCATGATCTCGGGCGCCCAGCCGATCGAGAAGTTCAAGAGCATCATCGACTCCGAGCTGGCCAAGGCCGGCAAGAGCTGATCCGCAGTTGCGGCCAGGCCCCGGCTTCGTTGGCCGGTGCCTGGCCGCTTTCTTTCGCGACTTCCCTCTCCCCGCGATGTCCGGATCCACCAAGCCGCTCGTCGTCTGCCTCGATCTCGAAGGCGTTCTCGTGCCCGAGGTGTGGATCGCGTTCGCCGAAAAGACCGGTATCGCAGAGCTGCGCCGCACGACGCGGGACGAGCCGGACTACGACAAGCTGATGCGCGGGCGCATCGAGATCCTCGACCACCACGGGTTCAAGCTCGCCGACATCCAGGATGTGATCGCGACGCTCGCGCCCCTGGACGGTGCAGTCGAATTCCTGGACGAGCTCCGGTCGAAGTCGCAGGTCATCATCCTCAGCGACACGTTCTACCAGTTCGCTTCCCCGCTGATGCGTCAGCTCGGCTGGCCGACGCTGTTCTGCCACGAGCTGGTGGTCGAGCCGTCGGGGCGCGTCGCCGGCTATCGATTGCGGATCAGCAACGGGAAGAAGAAGGCCGTCGAGAGCCTGCGCGAGCTGGCATTCACCGTGCATGCCGCCGGCGACAGCTACAACGACACGGCGATGCTCGGCGCGGCCGATCGCGGGATCCTGTTTTGCTGTCCCGACAACGTCGCCCGCGAATTTCCGCAGTTCCGTCGCACCGAGCGCTACGACGAATTGCTCGGCGCCCTGCTCGGCTGACGCGGGGCTCCAGGCGGCCCGCGCAAGCCCCCCAACTGGGAGCGCGAATGCACGCTCCGCTGCGGGAAGCATTGTCCTAAGCATTGCAGGACGCTATGCATTTGCTGCCGGGCGCTTGGAGGGGGCGCTTTCGGCGATTCCATCCCCGGGTCCGGTCGTGACCCTTCCGCTCTACCCCTTCGTCGAGGAGGTTCCCGATGCGCTTGAAACTGGCGCTTTGTCTGCTGCTTGCCGGCCCCCTGTGCCATCCGCTGCAATCGCTCGCGAGCTCCTGCGGCGACGGAAACGTCGATTCCGGCGAGGATTGCGACGTCCCCGGCGGATCGTTCTGCTGCATCGGCTGCAAGTTCATGCCGACGACGACCGTGTGTCGCGCTGCTACCGGCGTTTGCGACCTCGAAGAGCATTGCAGCGGATCGAGCGCGAGCTGTCCCGCCGACGGCTTCCAGCCGAGCGCGAAAGTCTGCCGCGATTCTCCCGGCTCGCTGGCGTCGCAGGTAGAGTCCACCCGCGGTCCGAACGATCCGGACACAACCGGCACGGTCGCGAGCAGCGCCGCCACGTTCTCGTTCAAGGTCGGCACGAGCGGCACCTTGCAGTCTGTCACTCCGGATTCCTCGACCTCGCTGCAGACTTTCGTCGATGCCATCGATGCGCTGCAGAGCAGTGCGGCGACCGGCCAGAAGGTCATTGCCAGCGTCATCAACTCCGGAAGTCGCTGCCAGGCCGACGCGCCCGGAAACGGCGCCTGCCTGACGAACGCCGATTGCGCCACCAACGTGGACTGCGACACGACCTACCTCGTCCTTCTCGCAGGCGAGACGCGTGGCGCGGCCCATACGATCAACGTCCAGACGGACGAGACGAAGCTCAAGTTCACCCTGCTCAGGGAAGGCGCCGACGACCTGTGCAATCCGGTCGAGACCTGCGACGGCTCGACGGCGACCTGTCCGGCCGACGTATACAAAGATTCGTCCGTCGTATGCCGGGCCTCGACCGGCTCGTGCGACGTCGCCGAACACTGTCCGAACAACCCGGCCAGCGTCTGTCCGGCCGACACGGTCGTGGCGCTCGGTACGGTGTGCCGCGAGTCGGGCGGGTTCTGCGATCCGGCAGAGAAATGCAACGGCCAGAGCGGCGTGTGTCCGGCGGATTCCAAGAGCACTTCGGTTTGCCGGCCTTCGGCCGGCGTCTGCGATCCCGAGGAGGACTGTGACGGAACTGCCGCCGATTGCCCTTCCGACAGCCTTACTCCGAACGGCACCGTGTGCCGCGATTCGACAGGAATCTGCGATTCGGCCGAAACGTGCGACGGCGCAACTCCAGCCTGCCCGGCGGACGCGTTCGTCGGCGCCAGCACGGTCTGCCGCGCCAGCGTCGGCCAGTGCGATGCTTCCGAGTTCTGCTCGGGCTCCACGGCGCTCTGTCCGGCGGATGTGTACGACGTCGACGGCACGCCTTGCGACGACGGGGACGGTTGCACGGTCCACGACACGTGCCAGAGCGCCGTCTGTGTCGGACAGTCGGTGCATTGCGGCGACGGGACGCTTCAGGTCGGGTGCGGCGAGCAGTGCGACGACGGCAACGCCGTAGACGGTGACGGCTGCTCGTCGATGTGCCAGGCGGAAACGGGACTGGGCTGCGCGAACGTGGCGCTGACGGGCTGCCGCGCGCCGTTCCGAGCGCACAAGGCCCAGATCCAGATCAAGGACCAGCCGAAGGTCGGTGGCCTCAAGTTCGTGTGGAAATGGACCGGGGGAGCGGCGACGACGAAAGACGAGTTCGGAGATCCCACCCTCGATGCGCCCGCAGGCACCAGCTACGTTCTGTGCGTATACGACGCGAACGGGCTGCTCGTGCAGGCCAGGGCGCCGGCGGGCGGCATCTGCAACGTCATCACGCCCAGGCCGTGCTGGAATCCGCTCGCGAGGCCCGGCTTCACGTATGTCGATCCGGCCCAGTCCGCCGAGCCCGACGGCGTAAGGTCCATCACGCTTTCGGCCGGCCCCGACGGCAGCGCGTACATCGGCTTCGCGGGCCAGGGCGGGCTGTTCCCGTTCCCGTCCAACGGGGGCTTCGGCGGCATTTCGGATCTGACGGGAATCGTAGCGCCGCTCAAGGTTCAGCTTCAGAACACCAACGGGCTTTGTTTCGAAGCCGACTACAGCGCCCCGTTCAAGAAACAGCAGCCGGGACTCTTCCAGGCGAGGGCGGACTGATGCGGCCGGCTGCGGCGGCAATGGCTGAAGCGACGAGGAACTCCGCAAGGAAGCGGTCGAGGCATCCGATGATGACGACGATACTGCGACGATCGGCCGCACTGACGGCACTGCTGCTGATGGCCGCTGCCGGGGCGGCGCTGGCGGCTCCCATCGACGATGCGAACGCGCTGATCGCGGCGATCTCCGCGACCGGCGATTCCGACCGTGCGTGGCAACTGACGCAGGTCGTGAACTCCATGTCCGACAGCGACCTGCAGGCGTTCTCCAATGCGGGCATCAACCAGTTGACCGACCTGATCAACCAGCAGCGCGAGGCCATCGCGGGCCTGCAGGCCGCCGGCTACCAGGTGCCGACAGGCGATGCAGTCGAGCCTTCGACGTCGGTGCCCAGGAGCGCCACCGACGGATACCCGGTCTTTACCTCCTATACGCCCGACTCCACCAGCTGCCCGAATTCACCGAACCAGACGCAGATCAGCACTGTCATCACCATTCGCTCAACGTTGGTCGGTGCACTGGCGGCCTACAAGATTGCCAAGGCCCTCTACGACGACACCGATCCCGTCTGTCACCAACTCATCGTCGCGATCGGAGTGGGCAGCAATCCCCAGACTTTCGTGTGCGTCGGCCTGGGGATCGCGGAAACCGTCGTGCACGTGGCGTTCGACGTAGCGGCCAAAGCACTGGAGCTGGTGGATTTCTGCGACGACGAAGTGGACTACGCGAAGATCCGGACCACGTTCCACGGCCTGGAGTTCATTCACAACGAGCTTACCGATCACGATACCGCGGCCAAGCTCCAGCTTCAGACGCACGATACCGCCGTTCAGGCGCTGATCGACGATCTCATCGCGCGCCTGGACAGCATCCAGGGCAAGATCGACCTGCTGCTGAAGACCCAGCTGCAGATTGCCATGACGCGAAAGAGCGGCCAGTCGCGGCCCAGCATCTTCTACGAGGAGCGGCTCGACGAGCTTTGCAGCTATGCGCAGGCGGCCGTCAATCAGCTGCCCGTCGTGTACCTGCTCTCCGGCAATGCGCAGGAGGCGATCGACGAAGGCGTGGCGCTGAAGACCACCGACCCCAAGCTGGCGGCAGACGACTGTGTGCTCGGTTTCGTGAGGGCCACCGCCGGCTCCTCGACCCTCCAGTGACAGCGGGCGCAGCGTGAGAAGCGTGATGCAGCGAAGAACGTCTGATTCGAACACCGCCAGCGGACGCGGACTTCAAGGGAGCCCGACGATGCGAACGATCCTGCCACGAGCGATTGGCGTGTTTCTCGTATTTGCGGCGATGGTACCATCGGTCGCAGCCGGCGCCGAGCGCGACGACATCCTCGACCTGGCCGCGACGTTCAAGGGGCTCGGTTACACGCAGGAAGCCTCGCAGATGGAACAGGTCTTGAGCGGCCTGTCCGACGACGAGCTGCAGGTGCTGAAGGACCTGAACTTCGCCGAAATCAACGCGAAGGTGAAAGACTACGTCCAGCTGAAGAATGCAGTCGACGCTGCAGCCGGTGCGCCCGTGCAATCGTCTTCGTCCGAGGCCTCCACCGATGGAAGCCTGAGGGACTACGACTTGTCGACCTTTCCCGCGGCGAACTATCCGCCGCAGAACTCGACCTGCCCCAACGACGTCGGCACGGTCAATACCGCCGCGGTCAAGGTGGGGCTCAAGGCGACGTTCTTCGCGCTGCGAGAAGCGTTGACGGCCGCCGAGGGCGTTCAGCGAGCCGCGCTGCCGGCGTGCAACGCCATCGTCATCGCGATCGGAATCGGCGGCAACGGAGCCTCGGCCTGCGTCGTCTCCGCGGTCGCACTGAGCGTGGCCGACGGCCTGCTGGTGGGTGCGGAAAACGTCGTGGACAACCTCATTTTCTGCGACATCCAAGTGCATTTCGCCGAGTCGGCCGCATCCGACAAGCGCGGCCAGTACCTCGCGCACCAGCTCGAGGCGCACGACCTGGACCTGGCGGCGCAACTGACGACGCACGACAACCAGATGCAGGCGAAGCTGGGGGAAGCCATCGCGAAGGCTGCCGCTCTCGAAAACAAGCTCGATCTCGCGCTGAAGACCCAGATGGAGCTGGCGATGGACCGCAAGTCCAAGAGTTACCCTCCCGTCCTCTACCAGGACCGCCTCGGCGAGCTCTGTGACGATGCCCAGGAGGCGATCACCGAGCTGCCGTCCCAGTATCTGCTGGAGCCGACCGCGCCGACGTACGCTTCCGACGGCAAGCAGTTCGAGGTGACCGATCCCAAGCGCGCAGCCTCGTACTGCGTGCGCGGATACCAACTGGCCACCAGGAGCTCGAACACGCTGAAATAGGCGCTGCAGGATCGCCCGGCGGGCGCTCTGTCGTCCGGAAGCGCCCGTCTGGTGAGCATCGACGGGATCGGATATCTCGAGGCTCAAGTGTCATTGCCCGGAGGCGATAGAGTTGGGGACCAATCCTGGTTCCACGCAGTGGCGGGCGGGCAGGGATTCATCGCGTCCGGCGCTTACGACGCAGCTTGGTTCCTGCTGTCCCCGCTGATCGCGCTCGCGCTGGTCGGCGTCTTCACGATGGTGCCGCCGGCCGCGGCGACATTCCCGGGCGCCGGCGATCCGTCGGCCACGGCGATCTTCGTGATGCTCGTGCTGTCCCAGGCGCATGCCGTCGCCGTCTTCTTTCGAAGCCACGCCAACCGGTCGATCTTCGTCCGTCACCGGTTCGCCTTCGTCGCGGTGCCGATCCTGCTCTTCGCCGGGCTCATGACTTCGGATTGGGTGATGGTCGCAGCGATGGTGCTGGCGCCATTCTGGGCCGTCTATCATCTCGGCATGCAGAGCTTCGGGCTGGCCCGCATGTACGACGTGCGCTGGGGGAACTCCGCGCAAACCGGGCGAACGCTGGACTACATCCTCCAGCAGTTCTTCAATCTGGCACCGTTCCTCGCCGGCTGGAGCCTGCTGCCGCACCTGCAATCGCTTCGACTGTTCGATCGCGTCCACTGGCACGCGCCTGCGCTGTGGCTCGATGCTCACCGCAATATCGAGGGTGCGCTGACGGGCGTGTTGCTCGTCGCGGGCCCGCTGTTCCTGGCGTACTACGTGTATTCGTACCGCAGGTTCATGCAGCAGGGATACCGGCTGAGCCCGCAGAAGATCGTTCTGCTGGGGACGACGGGGGTGGTCTCGGTGACGGCCTGGGGGTTCCTGACGTCGTGGGAGGCCGTGTTCGTGATGAACGTCTTCCATAGCGTGCAGTACTTCGCCTTGGTCTGGTGGGCCGAGCGCGCCAACCTCGCCCGCATCACCCGCCTTGGACGCGTCCCGTTCGGCACGCCCGTGCTGCTGTTCGCTTTTGCGGCGATCACGTTGTCGCTCGGCACGTATCTCCAGACGTACGGGCGCGACTACAACGTCTTGCGCTGGGCCGCGTCTCTGGCGCTCCTCATCTCGCTGATGCACTACTGGTACGACGGGTTCGTGTGGTCGGTGCGCCGTCACGAGGTGTAGTGCGCGGCGTGCGGGCGTTGGCGCAGCGGCTGTTCGGCATCGACGGTCGGTCTCTCGCAGCATTTCGCATCGGCATCGGATCGCTCGTCCTCGCCGATCTGTGGACGCGCTCCGCTGCGATCGAGCAGCACTACTCCGACGCAGGCGTGCTGCCGCGGGACGCCTACGCGCGACTGCTCGCGGTGAGTCCGTGGCAGTGGTCCGTTCATTTCGTGACCGGGAGCGTGGCCGGCCAGTCCGCGCTCTTCCTGTTCGCAACCGTCGCGGCTTGCGCGCTGATCGCAGGCTATCGCACGCGGGCGGCAACGATCGTGACGTGGGCGATGCTCGTCTCGCTGCAGGCGCGCAATCCGATGGTGCTCTACGGCGCGGACCAGTTGCTGCGCGTGATGCTGTTCTGGTCGATGTTCCTTCCGCTCGGCTGCGTGTGGGCATTCGATCGGTACAAGGCACCCTCGCCCCTCGCGCCGTCCCGGCATGTTTCGACGGCTACTGCCGCGCTGCTGCTGCAGCCGTGCGTGATGTACCTGTTTGCGGGGCTGCTCAAGTGGAACGACTCCTGGCAATCGGGCAGCGCACTCGGGTACGCGCTGGCGGCGGAAACGTATGCGACCGGGATCGGCCGCATGCTGGGCCGCTCACCGGCACTGGTGGCTGCGCTCGGCCGGCTCGTGCCGTGGATCGAGATCCTCGCGCCGATCCCTCTGCTGCTGCCATGGCGAACGGCGACGGTGCGCATGGTGACGCTCGTGCTGCTCGCCGGTTTTCACGCGGCGATGGGGCTTTCGCTTCACACCGGGCTTTTCCAGCCGGTCGCCGTCGTCGCGCTGATTCCGTTCCTCCCCACCGGGTTCTGGGAACGAGTCGGAACCGGCCATCCGCGCACTGCGAACGCAGGGATCCCGGCGCCCGCGTCAACGACGACCCGCGCGCGCTGGTTTTCGATGGTACAGCAGACCCTGGTCGGCGTCCTTTTCGCGTACGTGCTGGCATGGAACGTCGTCGGTCTCAGTACCGAGCAATACGCCGCGCAGCACAACCTCGCCTGGATGCAGGAGTGGTGGCGCGCGGGCCGAACCGGCGTGCCGCTGTCGTTTCGCGACTACGCCATCGAGCGCGAGATGGGGAATATCGGGTGGATCGGGCGCGTCTTCGCGCTGTACCAGCGATGGGACATGTTCGAGAGCGTCGGACCGGAAATCCGCGGCTGGCCGGTCATCGTCGGTACTCTCGGCGACGGTCGCAAGGTGAGCGTTCTCGATGAACGCGCGGTGGACAAGGACGCTGCGCAGGTCGCGCCGGCGGCGCCGCTGTCGTTCTATCCGGGCGCGCGATGGCTCGTCTACTTCACGTATCTTCGGACGCCGGGAACCAAGCCCGCAAGAGAGTTGCTGCCTGCCGTGGTGACGCGGGACTGGGACCGGCGCAACCCGGGCAGCAAGCTCGTATCGATGCGAATTGCATTCGTCACTGCGGGCGATGGATCGACGAGCGGCAAGTCCGAAGTCTGGTACGACGGGATGACGCAAGGGAACGGCCTCGGACAGTGACCACCCCTCCCCTGTCCGGCGACACGGCGGTAGCGCCGGCGCGTCGAATCGTTTCGTGCTCTACGAAACGCTGTGCCGCGCCAACCGCGCCGCGAGAGCGTCCGGCTTGAACTCGCGGCGGTCGATCGATTCGCACAGCGCCGCGACGTCGAGGATTTCGCGCAGGTTCCATCCGCCGGTCAGGCGATCAGCGACGCTCGTCGCTTCGTCGCCTCGTCCTTCGTTCCACCAGCGCAGCACCAGCGTCCACCACGGCGCCAGCGGGCCTTCGAGCGCAGGTGCGCTCTTTTCGAGATCGACGCACTCGACTTTCTGTCCGCGCGTCGCGCGCAGCGTGTCCTGGTCGATGCGATCCGTCAGCGTCGTCTTGACGCCGCGGGCGGGACTGAAGCGAAGCCCTGCGCAGGCATCGACGCGCTCGCGCAGGCACGCCGGAAGCAGGCGAAGCGCCTGCTCGAAGACTTCGACGGGAGCACCGCCGGCCGCGACGACGCAGGTGCGGCCTTCGAACAGAAGCGACGCGACGCGGGCGACACTTTCGATGCGGGCGCTCTTGGCCGGCGCCGGCGCCTGTCCGCGCGCGACGCCCACTTTTGCGAGCGGGGAGCTTCCGAGCGGCGGCTTCGGCAGCACCGAGGCAGCCAGCGCATCGCGAAGCAGCGCCGGCGCAGGACCTTCGCGCCTGGCATCGCCCGCGTCCGCGAGAAGAAAATCGGTCCACACCCGCCCGCCGCCGCGCCGCGTATGCTCGGCGCCGGCAACGCGCACGAATCCCCAGGCGGCACGCCCGCTGCTCTGCAGGTGAAACAGCATCGTCGCGCGGCCCGACTCCCCGACGAGAGAGCCGTGCGACGGCGCCCGGCGTGTCAGCTCCTGTCTCTCTTCGAGCTTGAGCCCGCCGCTCCACGCAACGAGGCGGTAGCCTTCGCCGATGTTCGAAGGCAGGGAGGTGAAGATCGCGCGGTCGCACTCGAGGGCGACCGGAACCGTGCCGCTCAGATCCGCGAGATCAGCCACTCGAACGGTTCCAGGATCCCCTGCAGCGAGGTGTGAAGGGGAATCGGCCTTGCGAACTCGAGGCCGTCGTCGTCGGCGCCGGTCGCGTAGGCCAGCGAGCCGACCGAGCTGCACGCGAAGTACTCGACGGTCGCGAAGCGGCTCTCGCACAGGTTCCACAGGCGGTTGAGGCTGCCCTGCACGAAGCGGCGCGTGTCATCGAAGCTCTCCGGGCAGTGGTCCGCCTTGCAGAGCACGATCGCGATCGGCGTCTGCACCTTGGCGTCGCGCTTGGTCTGGAACAGCGAGTCGATGTAGCTCATCATCTTGAGCGCGAAGAAGTCGGGCCGCGTCGCGCCGTTGGCCGCGAGCGCTGCATCGACCAGCAGCATCGAGCCGGCCGACTTGCCGAGCAGGCTGCGGATCACCTTGTACGTGGCCGGATTGGCGATCTCGGCGGCGAGCGACTCGCCGGCAAGATCGGGCATCACCAGGTCGTACCATTTGGAGCGCCGTCCGCCGGCCTTTCGCGCCTGGTAGTACGCCCAGTGCCACCGGTCGGGCTCCATCGCGGTCTTGGCCGGGAACGTCCGCTGCGTCATGCTCGCGACGACGTTCTGCTGCATGTCGACGCTGTAGGCGCCCTTCGGGATCGCTTCGAATTCGTTTGCCCGCTGCGAAAGCATGTCGAGCAGGAAGCCGAGGTAGACGGTCTTTCCGACGTTGCTGTCGCCGAGCACGCTGACGATCTGCGGCGCACGGCCCTGGGTGACCGAGTCGTGCACCAGCGCCATCGGCGCCGAGCATTCGCTGCAGACGACGACGTCGACGGTGTTCAGCGCGTCGCAGATCATGCAGCGAAGCTGCGGATCGTTCGGTTCGGCCTGCATCCAACCCATGGCCATTCCTCAGTTGCCGCGGCGGCCGGCGTCCAGCACGCAGCGGAAGCCGACGTTGTGGGGACGGGCCAGACAGGCCAGCCCGGTGCGGAAATGGCTCGTGGCCTGGCACGAGAAGTACGTGTCGAACGCGCCGCCGCGGATCGACTTGAGCAGCATGTCACCGACCACGGGGCGTCCCTTTTCGTCGGTCACTTCGAAATCGCTGGACGTCCATTCCCAGACGTTGCCGATGAGCTGCAGAACGCCGTTGGGCGCGGCGCCCTCGGTGTGAGCGCCGACCGGAACGGTGCCGCCCTTGCCCGAAGCCCACGTGTTGCAGCGCCGTGGATCGTGCGAGTCGCCCCACGGGTAGCGGCGGAACACGTGCGCGGACGTGCGGATGCGCCAGCTTGCCGCCATCTGCCATTCGGCTTCGGTCGGCAGGCGGAACCCGGCCCACGCTGCGTACGTCGCGGCCTCGTACGAGCAGATGCCGACGACCGGATGATCCGACCTGGACGGATCGTGACGGCCGCCGCGCCAGAAGCGCGGTCCCGCTTTTCCGGTCAGGTCCTGAAACCCGATCAAATGAGGCCAGATCGACTCCGGCCAGATCTCGAGGTCCTCGTAGGCGCCCGAGTCGACGAACTTCTGGTACTGCGCGTTGGTGACGCAGGTGCGCGCGAGCAGGAAGGGCTCGGTTTCGTAATCGACTTCGGGACAGCCCGGCTCGTCGACGATCGTCGTCGGCATCGAGACGAAGCCTTCGGGCACCAGCGAGAAACGCTGGTCGATCGCATCGAGCGCCGACTGGAAAATCGTTTCGTAATCCTGGTGGGCGCGCCACTTCTCGCCGCGCGTGACGATGACGCCGAAGCGCTCGAGCTGCATGTGCGCACGCAGCGGATCTTCGTCGATTCCCGCTCTTCCTCCCCCACCGGGGGAATCCTGACGCCAGAAGCCTCGCAGCATCGAACCGTTGCCTCCGTCCTCTCGTCGCTTGCGGCCGTCAGATGGTGCCGATCGCGCGTCGACGCGCGTCGCGGCACAGCTTCTGGTAGCGCTCGACCGACGCCGACACCGGCGGCTCCGCGGTCGGTGGAACACCGCCGTTGGCCTCCGCGCCCCTGCCCCACGAGCGCTCGGTCAGCCCGAAACGGCTCAGCAGGTCGGTCCTCTCGTTGGAAATGTGGCCGACTTCCTCGACCAATTGCTCGCGCAGCGTCGTCAGGTTGGTGCTCGCGGCGTTGAGCTCGTTGATCTTGGCTTCCCAGCGCTGGCGCAGCGCAATCATCTCGTCCTTCTGCTTGGCGAGCTGCTGGATGCGAAGCTCCAGCGTGCCCTGGCGCTCGACGACCTGGGCCTCGCGCTGCTCGAGCTCGGAGACCATGGCGTCGAACTGGCGTTGCCGGTTCTCGAGCGCGTCCAGCGACTCGGCCAGCGCGCGGCGGTCTTCCTCGAGCTGCATCGCCGTTTCGTCGTGACGCTCGCGCTCGGCGCGCAGCGTCTCGCGGTCGTGCTGGTGCTTGTCGCGCGCGGCACCGAGCTCGATGCCGCCGACGCGCAGCTTCTCGCGATCGACTTCCATTTCGGCGCTCTGGCGCTCGAGCGTGCTCTTGTGGTCGACGACGTCGCGTTCGCGCGTGTCGAGCTCCTTGGAGCGGCCGTCGAGCGCAATCTTGTGCTGGGTCTGCTCGGCCTCGCGGCGGCGGATCTCTTCGGCGCGACGCTTGAGATCGTCGGCCTCGACCTGGAACGTGGCGCTGAGCTGGCGGATCCTTTCCTCGAGCCCCTCGAAGCGCTTCTCGCGCTCGCCGAGATCGCTTTCGCGACGCTCGTACTCGTCGCACAGCGACGTCTGTTCGTTGTCGAGGCGCTCGCGCTGGTCGACGATACGCGCGTGCTGCTGCGTGAGCGTCTCGCGGCAGGTATCCAGGACCTCGGCGCGCGCCTGCAGCAGCTCGCGGATCTGCTGCACCGTCTTCAAGACGTCCTGGCCCATGTGCGCGAGCTTGGCCAGATCCGGCGACTCGGGCTCGTCGACCGCGAGGACGGGATCGGTTTCCACGGAAGCCTGTGTGCTCATGTTCACTTCCTTCTCCACCACGAAGAGGACGAAGTCGTCTTGCTGTCTTCCTTCGACGGCGCCGCGGCCTGCGCTTCGGCGTGACCCTGGCGCGCTTTGTCGATCAATCGTTCGATCGCAGTATCCGGGTCGAGGCGGCGCAGCAGGCGCACGCGCCGCGCGATCGCCTCTTCGAGCTCGGACAGCAGCGCTTCCTCGGCGGCGGCTTTCTGCGCGCGCTCCTCAGGCGTCGGGCCCTGCACGATCGGTCGCACGGCTTTCGGGGCCTTCGACGCTCGCACGCCGCCCTTTCGGGGCTGCGAACCATCGTTGGGGTTCCACGTCGGCCATGCTTGCGGCTGAGTGCCTGTGCCCTGCGCAGACTCGGGCCAGTTTCCGGTCGGCGTCGTCGGCCACTGCATCATGCCGCCGGTGGCCGTGTTCTGCTGAGGACCGCCTTGCGGGAATCCCGGCGGCGGCTGGCCGGCGTTCGGCTGCGGCCCACCATGACCGGCGCCGTGAGCGCCGTGGTAAGCCGCCTGCGGCGGCTGTTGCGGCCACTCGTTGGACGATGGCAGGTTCTGGAACGACGACGGCGGAGGCGGCGCGCCTGGTGCGCTCGGCTGCGGCCGCGACGCCGACGGCGGAGTCCAGCTCGTGTCCACCGACGATTGCACCGACGACCAGTCGGGGAGCGGCGGCGCGCTCGGAATGTGCGCGGCCGCTGCCGACGCGGCGAGCGAAGGCATCGGGGCTTCGTCGTAGAGATTGCTGGAAGGTCGCGGGGCCGGTGGCGCTTGCGGCAGCGGTCGCGTCGCGAACGCGCTGCGAAGCTGGTCCTGCGCGCTCTTGAGCGCGTCGGTCCATTCCCACAGTTTCGCGTCGAGATCGGCGATGGCCTTCTCGATCACGGCATCGTCGCCGGGCGGAACTGCGCTCCGGAGAATTTCGACAGCAGTCATGCGATCCCCTCGCAGTGCGAATCGTAAAGGGAGGACCGCGGCAGAGAACGAAGAAGTCGTCTCACGCACCCAAGTCCCCACCCTTGAGCGGAGCCGAGTATCATCCTTCGCCAAGGCGTTAGAAACCGGATTCTCAGATTTTCTTGCAGCGCACCCGCACCCCCTCCGATGCGGGAAAAACAAGGCCGCCGCGCTTGCGGCGCGTGTTCGCGTCCGGGCCTCGGTCTCCGTTAAAATGACCTATGCCCGGCAGCAGTTTTGGCCATGCACTAAGGATTACGACTGCGGGCGAAAGCCACGGTCCCGCCAACGTCGTCATCATCGACGGAGTGCCTCCCGGAATCGCGCTTTCGGTCGAGGACCTGCTCGTCGATCTGGACCGGCGCCGCCCGGGCCAGAGCCGGATCGTCACCCAGCGCCAGGAGTCGGACGTCCCGCAGATCCTGTCCGGGGTCTTCGAGGGCGTGACCACCGGTACGTCGCTGGCGATCCTGATCGCCAACGAGGACCAGCGAAGCCGCGACTACGACGAGATCAAGGAGCTCTATCGCCCCGGCCACGCGGACTTCACGTTCGACGCGAAGTATGGTGTGCGAGATTACCGCGGAGGCGGACGTTCGAGCGCGCGCGAGACCAATGTCCGGGTAGCCGCCGGTGTCGTCGCCAAGCGCATACTGGCCGAGGCCTGCGGGGCCCGCGTCGTCGGGTACGTACGGCAGGTCGGCGAGATCCGTGCCGACATCCCCTCCCCCTCGGATGTCACGCTGGAGCAGGTCGAGACGCTGCCCGACGGAAGCCCGAACATCGTGCGCTGCCCCGATCCGTCGGCGGCAGCGCGGATGGTCGAGCTGATCGAGGGCCTGCGAAAGCAGCAGGACTCGGTGGGCGGCCTGGCCGAGATCGTCGCGACGGGAGTTCCGGCGGGCCTCGGCGAGCCGGTCTTCGACAAGCTCAAGGCCGACCTGGCCAAGGCGCTGCTCAGCCTGCCGGCGGTGATGGCGTTCGAGTACGGCGACGGCATGGCAGTCGCGCAGGCACGCGGCAGCCAGAACAACGACGTATTTGAGACCGACGAGGCAGGGGCCGTGCGCACGCGGACCAACCGCCACGGCGGAATGCTCGGCGGCATCAGCAGCGGCATGCCGATCGTCGTGCGCGCGGCAGTCAAGCCGACCAGCAGCCTGCCGCTCTCGCAGGAAACCGTAACGCGCGGGGGCGAGGCGGCGACGGTGCGCACGAAGGGCCGCCACGATCCGTGCCTGCTTCCGCGCTTCGTGCCGATGGGCGAGGCGATGGTCGCGCTCGTGCTCGCGGATCATTTCCTGCGCTGGCGGGCCCAGCGCGGGGTCGTTCGCAGCGACGGCTGAATCCGGAAGCCTGACTTCAATCTTCCATATTGAAAGCGTCGCGCAGGCCGCCTGACGGCGGCTCCTCGGTGCGCGCGCGGTCGAGCGCCGGTTTCAGGCTCTCCACGTCAGCGAAAAACCGGGTTTCGGTCTGCGGCGTCGCCACACGCATCCACGGGGGCTCGAGGGCGGTCACTGCCAGTTGCGACCCGAAAAAGCCGGCTGCTTCCGATTTCGCGAGCACCTGTCCGCCGATGCCGAGCGCGCCCAGCACGGCGACGACGACGCCTTTGCGAACGAGATGCTGAGGCCCGATCTCGCGCAAATGGACAAACCCGAGCACGGCAAGCCAGACCCAGAACCCGAACGACTGGACGACGGCGAGGCTCGTGAGCGAGAACGAGTACGCCGCGCACTTGAGGACGGCACTGCCCACCAGCAGCACGAGAAATCCCGTCGTTGCCGCGCCGAGGTGTCGCTCGAAGTGCGCGTTGCCGCCGAAAATACGCGCCTGCACGGCCCAGAGCGCCGTCCAGCTCCCGACGAACGCGCCCATGCTGAAGAGCGAGAACGCATACGTGGATGTCTTGGGTTCGCTGGTGTCCGCGAGCCACGTGTCGAGCAGCGTCAGCAGGATCAGCGCCGCACTGAGGGCCAGGACCGCGTGCCACGTGCGGTCGGCCAGTGGCTGTTCGCGCTCGGGCGCCACCGCGGCGGACGCATCGCGGATGCGCACGAGCGTGCGGCCGAGGCGGATGGGAGTGTGCCCGTCGAGATCGATGCGTGCGCGCCGGGTCGTGTCCTGGTCGAGGAACAATCCGTTGACGCTGCCGAGATCCTCGGCGAACAGTCGCCCTGCCTCGTCGCGGGCGATGCGGACGTGCGCGGGCGCGACGTAAGGATCGTCGACGAGAACGTCGCAGTCGTAGCCGCGACCGATCTTTGCCGAACCACTCGTGCCCAGTGCGACACGCTGGCGCGACAGAACGTCGCGACTACGCGACAGGATCTCGACCCAGATCACTTCGCCCACTGGATCGCTCCCATGTAGCGCCTGGCCGTGGTCATCGCGTTCTCGTAAGAGACGCCCCTCATGTCGAGGTGGGTGAGAAGTGCCTCGTTGTCCCGATCCTGCGTGATCGCGACGGCGGAGACGTCGTAGAGATCGTCGAAATCCCGGTAGGCGCGAGCGCACCAGACCGCGCGCACGACGGGATGGCCGGCTGCGTCGCCGGCGCGGAGAAAGTCCTCATGGCAGCGCTCGCTCGTGTGGCGCCTCGAGCCCGATCCGGTATTGGCCCACGCCGACGTGAGGTAGCTCGACAGGAAGTGCGAGAACTGGAACGCGTTGAGCTCGGAGGTGTGCGCGTAGACGTTGTGGAGCGTGATCCCGCCGGTCGAAAGTTCGCTGGAGATGAAGAGCGACGTCTGCATGTCGCAGGACGTCGCGTTGGTGAGCGCCCGAGGCTTGGGAATCCTGTCGGCGTTGGTGCTCGACCAGCACGTGAACCACGGCGCCGCACTTTCGGAAGTCTGGTAGGGGCCGAGCGTGATCCGGCGCAGGCCCTCGTCGTCGATGGCCTGGTAGAGCCCGGCCTGCCACTGGCCGAGCTGGCGTCCGATCTCCTTGCGCGTATTCGCGAAGTCGAGCGGGCTGTCCTTGCGCGCGCGCTCGACCAGCGCGGCCGCGAACTTGGCCGGAACGAGGAAGCTGACCTGCTCCCCGCCGATCTGCTTGGCCACGTTGATGCCGACGATGCGACCGTCGGCCGTGACCGCGGGACCGCCGCTCATGCCCGGGTTGAGAGAGCCCGTGAAATGGACGCGCTCGTTGTAGCTGCGCTCGACCAGCCCGTTGTAGTTGCCTTCGACGATCGTGAAGCCGAGGTCGAGCGGGTTGCCCATCGAGTAGATGCGCTCGCCCTTCGGCAATTCGCCCGCGAGGGCACGCGAGTCGAACTCGAAGAAAGGCCAGCCGCCTTTCTCGAGCTGCACGACCGCGAGGTCGTTGACCACGTCGATCGCGAGCAGCCGGATCGTGCCGAGCGTGCCGTCCGGCGCCGCGTACTCCATGCGGTAGGTCTGAGGTTCCAGCGCCTGCTGGGAAACGACGTGGTAGTTGGTGACCGCCAGTCCGTCCGCCGTCACGAGGAATCCGGAACCGATCGACGATTGTTTGCCCGTGCCTTCGACGAGCGTGCGAATCTGCAGGAGCTTCGGGTGAGCGGACTTGTAGACCGATTCGGCCGTGGCCGTGATCACACTGGCGGCGGGCGGGCTCGCCGCCGGCGGTTGCGGCTCGGCCGACGCGCTCGCGCAGGAGCAGGCCAGGAGAATCGGCAGAAGTCTCGGCAGGACGATCGGCAGGAGTCGGAAGAGCATCGCGGCCCGCGGGCGGGATTGTTTCAGTTTCCGCTGGGCATGGATAGTCGCGCTGCTGTGTGCTTTCGCGCGCGGCTTTAGAGGCCCGCGACGAGCCTCAGCTTTTCTTCGACCTCGGCAAGGATCGGCGGCGGAAGCGGACGCAGGGGCCGCACGAGACGCCGATTGTCGATCGCCCTCGATTGATCGATCATCACTTCGCAGTTCTCTCGATTTCCCGCGATTCCGCGCGGCAGACTTACGCGAAGGAGATTGTCGCCTGCCAATTGCGTCGTGCACGGCAGGATCCACGTGGAGGGGTGGCCGACTTCATTCAGGAGATCGTTCTGGATCACCAGAACCGGACGCGTCCTGCCCGGCTCCGTGCCGCGGCGCGGAGTGAGGTCGGCGAGATAGAGAGTGCCGCGCTCGATCTTCACTCGCTATCCTTCACTCGTGATCACTCGTTTCCCAGGCCTTCGGAGGCGAGGTGATCGAGCTCATCGATTTCGGCAGACAGCGACTTGCGCGTCGCCGCAGAAGCGCGCCGGAACTGTTCACGCAGGCTTTCGCGGTCGCTCGCTTCCTTCAGAAGTCTCAGGCCGCGGCGTACCACTTCCACTTTGCTTTTGGCGCCCAGGGTGGCCTGCAACGCTTTCACCAGCCGAAGCTCATCCGGCGGCAGGGTGATGCTCGATTTGGTATGAATTTTCATACTTTTCTAATACCCCACTACGATGTCCCCGTCCATCCGCTTTCCTTGGTGCCGGGCGGATCGAGCTATGCGGGCGTAGAGAGTCCCGCGGTCCCGGCCGCGACACCGTCAGCGCGCCGTGTCTACGGCGCGTCAGCGCTGCGCAGGTTTGGTTCGAGACGCGTCGGAGATCGCAGCGGGGTCGCAGCCGGCCACGGCCGCGCGCATTCCGAGCGCATCGGCCTGGTCGGTCTGGCCGGCTGCGGCTCTGCCGCGAATCTCGGCGAGCAACGATTCGCACTCCGGACTCGGCGGCGGTGCCTGGCCCGCGGCAGCGGCGGGTGGCGGTGGCGACGCAGGGCCGCCGCCACGGGGCAGCGTTGCTCCGCCAGGGTAACCGCCCGGCGGTTGATCCGGCACGCCGGTTGCCTGACCAGCCACGCCCGGTGCCTGACCGACCGCGCCCGGCATCGCGGCCTGCGGCTGGCCTCCAGGCCCGCCGGGCGCCGCTGTCGGATATCCCTCGGCGAAGTAGCCGCGAGACGCGACGACCGGCGCACCGGGAACGCAGCCTCGCGACACTTCGTCCCAGCGACGGCCTCCGGGGCAACGACATTCGGAGTCGGCTCCCGACGGCGAGAGCACCGGCATGGTTCCGGGCCACTGCCTCTGGCAGTCCTCGTCGCTTCCCGTCGTGATCGGCTGGCGGCAGGCAGTTGCCTGCGAGTCCCAGACTGTCGGCGGCGCGCAGATGCAGCGATAGCCGCCGGCACCGAAGAAGAAAGGCTGGGAGCCCGGCCACACGGTCGTGCAGAACTCGCCGGCCGCATGCTCGCGCGGTAGACACGCGTCGCCGCGCAGGTTCCACCACATTCCCTGGGGACAGACGCAGGTGCCGCTGGCGTCGTCGTACGTCGAGGCAGGCCAGCGCGAGCAGTCGTGCGAAGGGGTCGCGCCCTGGGGCGCGCCGCCCGGAGCGGCCTCACCCTGAGGGAACGACGGCGATGCCGCCTGGGCGAACGACGGCGATGCCGAAACCGCCAGCGCGAGGCAGGCCACCGCGACAGTGCGCGCGAAAGCGATCGTCATCGGTCGTAATCCTCCTCGAAAGGATCCTCGCAGGCCGCTGCCTCCTGGATGGCTTCGATCTGACCTACCCAGAACCGGTCGCTGCCGAAATCCGGGAATGTGCGCGGAAAGGCAGCGTCCTCCCAGCGCCTGGCGATCCATGCGCAGAAGTGCACGAGCCGCAGCACCCTCAGCGGCTCGACCAGGCGAAGCGACAGACGGTCGAAGTCGCGCATCTCTTCATAGCCTTCGACGATTGCGGTGCGCCGTTTGCGCGCCCATGCGTCGCGGCCCGCCGCCAGCAGCCATACGTCCTGGACACAGGGGCCGACGAGCATGTCGTCGAAGTCGACGAGCATCGCACCGTCGCGGCCCCACAGGACGTTGCCGAGGTGACAGTCGCCGTGGATGCACTGGTAATCCGTCTGCGCAAGCCAGGGCTCGGCGCGGTCGCAGACGTCGTCGACGAGACTGCGATAACGGTCACGGTACGTCGCGGGGATCACGCCGGTCTCCAGCAGCAGTGCGAGGTTGGCACGGCCGTACGTGTCGACGTCGAGGCGCAGTCGGGAAGAAGCGGCCCGCGCGGCGCCGGCGGCATGCACGCGCGCGACGAGACGGCCGAGCTGGAACGCTTCGTCTTCGTCGATCTCGTCGCGAAGGCGACCCTGCGCGCGCGGGAACACGGCGTAGAGAATTCCGAGATCCTCGATTTCCCCGAGCGTGCGCCCGCCGGCCAGCTCCAGCGGCGCGACGACCGGGATCTCGCGTGAGACGAGGTCGAGCAGGAACGAATGCTCTTCGAGCACCTGCTCGCGGCTCCAGCGTCCCGGCCTGTAGAACTTGACGACGCGGAAGCGGTCGCTCGGAGAAGCCGGCGCATCGTCGAGCTCGATCTCGACGTCGTAGACGCGATTTTCGAGGCTGTTGAGCGCAAGGCAGCGGCCCGTGCAGAGGATTCCCTCGGTTTCGACCGCGGCCAGGATCCGCTCGGGAGTAAGCCCGTGGAAGAAGCGTGTCGGTGCGCCGCCTTCGAGGCCGGAGCTTGCGCGAACACGCGCTCGCGAGGAGGCCGCCGTTTTCTTGCGCGCGGCTGCGTTCATCGCTGCCGCGCCCGCGTCGCGGACAAAGTGGAGTGGCGCCGAAGCGCGGCGGCAAGCGACGCGCCTGCGCAGATCACGATGCGGCCCCGGCGCGCGCCTCGTTCGCGCGGTCGCCGCGATCCTTCGGAGGATCCGGATCGTCGCGGCTGTCGTAGGCCAGGTTGGAAGCAAGACGCCGCTCGATCGCGGCGATGCCGACTCCGCAGCGAGCGGCGTAATCGGCAACCTGGTCTCGATCGATGCGGCCGACTCCGAAATAGGCGGAATCCGGGTGCGAAAAGTAGTAACCGCTCACTGCCGCGGTCGGAAGCATCGCGTACGATTCGGTGAGCGTCATTTCGGCGTTCGCGCCGGCGTCGAGCAGCTCGAACAGGCCCGGCTTGCCCGCATGGTCGGGGCAGGCCGGATAGCCGGGAGCCGGACGGATGCCGCGATAGCGCTCGGCGATGCGCGCGTCGTTGTCGAGCGCCTCCTCCGGCGCATAGCCCCACAATTCCCGTCGCACTTTCTCGTGCGCGAATTCGGCAAGGGCTTCGGCCAGGCGATCGGCCAGTGCCTTGCAGAGGATGGCCGAGTAATCGTCGTGCGCCTTCTCGAACTCGGCGACGATCGGATCCAGGCCCAGCCCCGCGGTCACCGCAAACCCGCCGATCCAGTCCCGGGCGCCGCTGTCCGCCGGCGCGACGAGGTCGGCAAGGCACAGGTTCGGCCTGCCCGGTGGCTTGGCAATCTGCTGGCGCAGGAAGTGCGCCGTCGCCCTCGCCTCGGTTCGCGTCTCGTCGGTGAAAATCGTCACATCATCGCCATCGCGGGCCGCCGGCCACAGCCCGACGACGGCACGAGCGCGCAGGCGCCCGCCTTTGACCAGCCAGTCGAGCATGCGGCGCGCATCTGCCCACAGGTTTCTCGCCGCCTCGCCGACGACCGGATCCTCGAGGATCTTCGGATAGCGGCCCGACAGCTCCCAGGTCTGGAAGAACGGCGTCCAGTCGATGTAGGCGACCAGCGAAGCAAGGGGCACGTCGCCCAGCACCGTGAGGCCCGGGTGTTTCGGCCGCGGCACAGCGTAAGTCTGCCAGTCGGTCTTCTGCGCGTTGGCACGCGCCTTGGCCAGCGTCACGTTGCGCACCGCCTGCTGGCGCGCGCCGTGGCGCTCGCGAAGCTCCGCATACTCGCGGCGAGTCTGGACGACCAGCGGCTCGCGCAGCGCAGGGCTCGTCAGCGCGGTCGCCACGCCGACGCCGCGCGAGGCATCGAGCACGTGCAGCACCGGGCCGCTGTAGTGCGGCTCGATCTTTACCGCCGTGTGCACCCTGGAAGTGGTCGCGCCGCCGATCAGGAGCGGCAGCGAGAAGCCCTGGCGCTCCATCTCGCGTGCCACGTGGCTCATCTCTTCCAGGGACGGCGTGATCAGGCCCGAAAGCCCGATGAGGTCGCAGTCGTGCTCGCGCGCAGCCGCGAGGATGCGCTCGCACGACACCATCACCCCGAGGTCGAAGACTTCGAAGTTGTTGCACTGAAGGACGACGCCGACGATGTTCTTGCCGATGTCGTGCACGTCGCCCTTGACGGTGGCCATCACGACGCGCCCTTTCGACGACGCTGCGCCGTCGGCCTTGAGCGCCTCGAGGTACGGCACGAGGTGGGCGACGGCCTTCTTCATGACGCGCGCGCTCTTGACCACCTGGGGCAGGAACATCTTTCCTGCGCCGAACAGGTCGCCGACGACGTTCATGCCGGTCATCAGCGGGCCCTCGATCACTTCGAGGGGATGACTCGCCGCCAGACGCGCTTCCTCGGTATCGGCGACGACGAAGTCTGCGATGCCCTGGACGAGAGCGTGCTCGAGGCGCTTGCCGACCGGAGCCTCGCGCCACGAAAGATCCTGGCCCTTGGCGCCGGCGGTGCCGCGGTAACCCTCGGCGAATTCGGTCAGGCGCTCGGTCGAGTCGCTGCGGCGGTTGAGCAGCACGTCCTCGACCAGGTCGCGCAGCACGGGGTCGATGTTCTCGTAGACCGGCAGCGCGCCGGCATTGACGATGCCCATCGTCATGCCTGCGCGGATCGCGTGAAACAGAAACGCCGAGTGGATCGCCTCGCGCACCGGGTTGTTGCCGCGAAACGAGAACGACACGTTGCTGACGCCGCCGCTGACCATCGCATTCGGCAGCTCGCGCCGGATCGCGCGCACGGCGTCGAAGTAGGCGATCGCGTAGTTCGCGTGCTCCTCGATGCCGGTAGCTACGGCAAAGATGTTCGGATCGAAGATGATGTCCTCGGGCGCAAAACCGGCCTTCCCGGTCAGCAGGCGATACGCACGCGTGCATATGGCCACCTTGCGCTCGGCCGTGTCGGCCTGGCCCTGCTCGTCGAAGGCCATGACGATGACGGCGGCGCCGTAGCGCCGCACCTTGCGCGCGTGCTCGAGGAAGGACTCTTCGCCTTCCTTCAGGCTGATCGAGTTGACGACGCCCTTGCCCTGGACGCAGCGCAGCCCGGCCTCGATGACGCTCCACTTCGAGGAGTCGACGACGATCGGCACGCTCGCCACGGCGGGCTCGCAGGCGACCATGTTGAGGAACTTCGTCATGGCCTTCTCGGAATCGAGCAGGCCCTCGTCCATGTTGACGTCGATCATCTGCGCGCCGGCTTCGACCTGCTGGCGCGCGACCTCGATCGCGGTCTCGTAGTCGCCCGCGAGGACGAGATCGGAAAAGCGCTTGCTGCCGGTCACGTTGGTTCGCTCGCCGAGGTTGACGAACAGCGAGTCGGGCCCGATCTCGAGCGGAAGCAGACCCGAAAGGCGGCAGCGTGTCTCGAGCTGCGGGATCCTGCGCGGGGGCAGACCGCGCACGGCATCGGCGATCGCCTCGATGTGCGCCGGCGTCGTGCCGCAGCAGCCGCCGACGATGTTGAGGAAGCCCGATTCGGCCCACTCGCGGATCTGCACGGCCATCTGCTCGGGCGTGTCGTCATAGCCGCCGAACTGGTTGGGCAGCCCGGCGTTCGGGTAGGCGCTGATCAATGAGTCGGCAACCGACGAAAGCTCCTCTATGTGGGCGCGGAGCTCTTTGGCGCCGAGCGCGCAGTTGAGCCCGACGGCGATCGGCCGTGCGTGCCGCACCGAGTACCAGAACGCCGTCGGAGTCTGCCCCGACAGCGTGCGGCCGCTCGCATCGGTAATGGTGCCCGAGATCACCACCGGCACGCGTACGCCGCGCGCCTCGAACGTCTCCTCGATCGCGAAAATCGCCGCCTTTGCGTTGAGCGTGTCGAAGACGGTCTCGACGAGCAGCAGGTCGACGCCGCCGTCGATCAGCGCGCCGGCCGCTTCCCGGTACGTGACGACGAGCTCTTCGAACGTGATGTTGCGCAGCGAGGAGTCGCCGACGTCGGGCGAGATCGACGCGGTGCGGTTGGTCGGGCCGATGCCGCCGGCCACGTAGCAGCGGCGCCCCGGATGCTTGGCTTCGACAGCGGCGGCCGCCTCGCGCGCGACTTCCGCGCCGCGGCGATTGAGCTCGACCACCAGCGACTCTGCGCCGTAATCCGCCTGGGACACCGCGGTCGAGTTGAACGTGTTCGTCTCGACGATGTCGGCGCCGGCCTCGAAGTACGCCTCGTGGATGGCGCGGATGATGTCCGGGCGCACCAGCGTGACGAGGTCGTTGTTGCCCTGCAGGTCTTTCGGCCACGAGGCGAAGCGCTCGCCGCGAAAATCCTTCTCTTCCAGCCCGTAGCTCTGGATCATCGTGCCCATTGCGCCGTCGAGCACGAGGATGCGGCTCTGCAGATCCTCGGCCAGAAGGCGGGCGCGCGGGTTCCAGGCCTTGTCGATCGCGATGGTCATGGCGCTGCCTTGTGCTTCCCCGGGCCTGCGTTTGCGCGAGCCCGAACGAAGACCCCTATCAGGTTCGGCTGCGGAGATCACGACGCCGGGCAGCCGACCGGGGCCGCCGCGAGAAAGGCCTTGTTTCCCACTGGTTCTGACGTACCTCACGGGCTAGAAAAGCCCGATCCTCATGCTTTCGGGCCCACTGCTGCGCCCCCGCCGCATCCTCATCGCCATCCTGGCCGTCGCACTCGCTGCCGCCGCCGCGGTGGTCGTCGACGTCGGCCCGCGAAATCTCGCCAGGATGGCCTGGCGCCGCGTGCAGAAAAGCGCCGATCGGCGCAATCGCTGGATCGAGCCCGATGCGGCGACAAACCCGGCGCCGGTCACGCCCGAGGAGAAATCGCGCGGCTTCTCGGTCTTCACGCGCTCGACGCTTCTGCGCATCAACGCCGGCGATCCGCCCGACACCGGTGAGACTCCCGCTGCACTTCACGCCCAGGCCGCGTGGAACCAGCGCGAGGCCCTGCAGCTCGGCGTGCACGCGCTGAGGAGCATCAACGCCCTCACCGCCTCGCCCTCCGATCTCCACGACGACGCGGGAGACGTGCTGCCGGCGGCTGCCATCGACGTCCGCATGGAGCGTTTCTACTCGCTTGCGCTGTCGATCAAGGTCCACAACCGCTTCGGCGTAGTCCCGAAGACCCTCGAACCCGCGGTTTCCATCGCCGCGCCCTCCGGCAGCACGAGGCCCTTCTGGCTGACCGTGCACGTTCCCGACGCGCAGCCTGCCGGCCTCTACCGCGGCACCGTTTCCGTCACGGCGGACTCATCGACAGTCGAGGTTCCGATCGACGTGGATGTGCTCGGGCTCGCGCTGGACGAGGCTCCCATCCTGCTCGGACCGCTCAGCCTGCCGGTGCTTCGCAACTTCTCGCGGTCCGGCCTCGAGCGCGGCGGAGAAATCGCCAGGCGAGCCGACCTCATCTTCCGCGACATCCGCGATCACGGCATGACGACGCTCAGCCTGTGGTCGGGCCGCGCCTCGCGCCGCGAGCGCGGCAGGCTCGTGCTGCCCGATCTCGAGATGGCAATGGAGATGTTCCGGCGCGACGGATTTCCGCAGCCCCTTTTGTTCGCGCCGGTCAACCTGCTGTTTACGAACAAGCTCGGCCGCACCGCGAACTATCGTCACTACCATTCGGTCACGGCCGTGCCGATGGCACGCGACATCGCGACGACCTACACCGCGCGTGCGCGCGAGCTCGGGCTGCCCGGCCTGATCCTGGATCCCGTCGAAGAGCCGAACTACGCGCTCGGCCTCGACCGCCACGATCCTCCCGATCTTCGCCAGCGCATCGCCCGCGAGCTTCTCGCCGCGATGAAGGAAGCAGGCGCAACCACGGCGATGACGTGCACGCCCGAGACGGCCTCCGTCGGCGCCGGCAATCTCGATTACTGGCTGGTCGCGTACAAACGATTCACGCCGGGAGTCTTCGACAAGGCCAGGAAGGCCGGTGCCCACGCGGCGATGTACAACAACGCGACGCTGACCGGCAACGGCACGTCGTTCAGCCGTTTCTTCTTCGGGTACTATCCGTGGGCCACGGGCCTCGACGGCATGATGGCGTGGACCTACCCGATGATTCAGAAACGATTCCCGGCCAACATGGATGCATCGCGCGCCGAGGGACCTCTCGACGTTCGTGACGGCTTCCTCGGGCGCGACGGCAAGCCCGTTCCGACCATCCAGTGGGAGCTCGCGCGCGAAGGCGTCGACGACGCTCGCTACCTCGCAACGATTGCGCGGCTTGCCGCAAGCGCTCGCTCCATCGGTTCGCCCGGAGCAACGCAGGCTGCGGACGAGGCCGACCGCTTCTTCGCGTCGCTGCGCGCCTCCGTCGGACGCGACCCGCACCGCTACGCGTTCGAGAACCCGAAGACCCTGGCTCCAGCGCGCGCGGTCGGATGGGACTGGACCGATTTCGAGGCCACGCGAAGACGCAGCTTCGAGCTGGCAAGGGAGCTTGCGGCGGTAATTGGCGGTCCGCCGGCAGGTCGTCTTTCCGGCCTGCAACCGGGCACGGCGCGTCTCAACGCGTCGAGCCGGGCATCCAGATGAACCCCCACCCGCCGGAATTCAACTCCGCGTATCCGTCGCCATTCATCTCGAGAACGAAACCGTAGACCTGCCCGTCGCGCGTAACCGGGCGAATGCGGCTGGCCGCGATGCCCCCTCGCGACAGCCTGCGAAGAATCCTGGCAAGGCTGGTATCCTTGTATGTTTCGCTGGCCGGCGGCTTGAGAAGCGACAGGCTGACCGCACTCGACGGAATTGCCCCCGCGAGCTTCGCGTCCATCACGAGCACGACCTTCCCGTCCCCGGAACCAGCGATCTCGACAGCCGTATCGTCGATCTTGATGGTCTTCGATGCACCCGTGTACATCGAGCAATCCCGGGTGAAAAAATACGGCGTCTTGCAGTTGAAGCTTCCGACGGCCATCGCATCCCGGTTGACGGCTGCCGGCTCCGTTGGACGACGCCCCGAACAGCCGGCCATGCTCAGCACGACAGCGGCGAGGACCAACCCCGCGCGCAGGAGCAACGGCGCGGCGCGGGGCGACTGCGAACCGGTCAAGCTCGGCGCCGACAGAGAATATTCGCGAGGGAGTCTGATCGTCACGTGTCCTTCCCGGTGCGCCCGGTGCGCCCTGTGCGCCCTGTGCGCTGCTGGCGTCCAGACGCAGTTGTGAGACGGCCGAGGTCTACCATCGCGGGCGAAGTGTGACCAGTCAACGGTGGCGGCCGCTGCCGGTCTCGCAGTCCTTGCACGGTGGAACACCGCTCTACGATGCCGTCACCGGCACGATGCGGATCTTCGACCTGTGCTCGGACCGGAGCTGCACGATGCTGGTGCAAAGCGCGGCAACGACGATCGCCGGCGAAACGGCAGCTTGCACTCGCGCGGCGACCGGGGCTTACCGGAGCCCATGTCCCGAGCGACCCTGAACCGGCTCGTCGGAGGCGGTGCACTCGCAAGTGCACTGGCCGTTGTGCTCGTCCTCTCACGGGTAGCGCCCGCCGTCGCGGACAGTGCAGCGGCCGATTTGCAGCCCGCAACTTCCGCGCAGCTTCTCGGGACCGTGCACGGCACCGGCGCGAAGGTCGTCCTCGTCAACCTCTGGGCCACCTGGTGCACGCCGTGCCGCGAGGAATTCCCCGACCTCCTGCGTTTTTACCGCGCCTACAAGGACAAGGGCGTACGGCTGCTGCTCGTCTCCGGGGACTTCGCCTCCGACACGGCGCCCGCCAAGGAGTTCCTCACCTCCCAGGGCGTCGATTTCCCGACCTACATCAAGAACGAAGGCGACGAAGCGTTCATCAACGCCCTCGATTCGCAGTGGACCGGCGCGCTGCCCGCGACTTTCGTCTACGACGCCGCCGGCAAACGCATCCACTCGTTCCTCGGCCCGATTACCTATGAATCCCTCGAGCACGAGGTCACGCCGCTGCTGGCGGGGGCCACGTGACATGATCCCCCGTGACATGTCACGAGGTCACGCCGCTGCTGGCGCGGGCCACGTGACATGATCCCCAAGGAGAGACCATGAGCAAGAAAACCGCCCTTCTCGTTTCACTCGCCCTGTCCGCCCTGCTGAGCCCGGCTCTTGCGTGGGCCGTCGCGACCGGCGATCCGATCCCGATGAAAGACGCCAAGCTGACCAACTACGACGGCCACGAGACGACGATCGCCGACGTCCACGGCAGCAAGGGAACTCTCGTCGTATTCACCTGCAACCACTGCCCCTACGCCAAGGCCTGGGAAGACCGCATCGTCGCGCTCGGCAACGAGTATTCGAAGAAGGGCATCGGCGTCATCGCGATCAACTCGAACGACTCGAGCGCGATTCCCGAGGACGGCATCGACCAGATGAAGCAGCACGCGACCGGCAAGAGCTACGGCTTCGCGTATGCCGTGGATTCCACTTCGGGCGTCGCCAAGGCTTTCGGCGCGACCAAGACGCCGGAGGTGTTCCTGTTCGATGCGTCCGGCAAGCTCGCCTACCACGGCGCCATCGACGACAACTCCGCCGACGCCGGCGCGGTGAAGTCGCACTATCTGAAGGACGCGCTCGACTCGGTCGCAGGCGGAAAGCCCGTGGCCGTGGCCGAAACCAAGGCCCTCGGCTGCGGAATCAAGTTCCGCTAGCACCGCGAATGGGGTCAGGCACCATTCCTCTGATGCCTGACCCCATTCCTCTGGTGCCTGACCCCATTACAGCGATGTTATTTCAGCGCGGCTCGATGTGCTCGCGGGCCAGGTTCAGCAGCGCTTCTGTCGCGGCGGCGCGCACCGGGAAGCTGAGATCTCCGTAGGCACGCCCGGCAGCAGGCGGGAATGGCCTGCTCGAATCGAGGGTCTCGATGACACCGCCCGCTTCGACGACCAGGCACCAGCCGGCCGCGAGGTCCCAGATCTTCGGTCGTGTCTCCATGCCGATCGCGGCGCTGCCGCGGGCGACGCACGCCAGCGTGTACGCAGCCGAGCCGAACACGCGCACCTTCATCGGCAGGTTGACGTGGAACAGGCGAGGCGTGCGCGCGCAGCAGGCGATCATGCCGACCTGGCGCGGCACCGCCGGCGCGCGTACGTGGATGGCCGCGCCGTTCATCCGCGCGCCTGCTCCGCGCGCCGCGACGTAAAGCTCGCCGAGCGCCGGAAAGAACAGCACGCCCACGTCCGGACCGTTCGCGTCGCAGCGCGCGATCGAGACGCCCCAGTGCTGGACGCCGAGCGCGAAGTTGGTCGTGCCGTCGAGCGGGTCGACGATCCACGTGCAGCGCGCACTGGAGCCCGACGTGGGCGCCAGCTCTTCGCTGAGAATCGCGTCGCCCGGAAAGCTGCGCCCGAGCTCGGCTGCGATCAGGTGGTCGGCAGCGACATCCGCCTCGGTGACGATCGAATAGTCGTGCTTGAGCTCGGCAGCCAGCGAGTCGCTGCGAAAATACCCGAGCAGCAATGCGCCCGCCTTCTCGGCCACCGCGGCGGCTGTTTTTGCAGCTTCGACGGCCTCGGCGACATCGGCGGGACGCCGGCTCACTCGGTCAGTCCCGCCCAGTCGTCGCAGAGGCGGCGCCCGATCGCGAGCACTGGAGGCAGCATCAATCCCGATTCGTCGCTTTCTCCGCGACAGACGCGCTCGATCGTCGCGCGCGAGAACCAGCGCGCGTCCTCGATCTCGTGTGAATCGATGCGCACGTCCTCGCTGGTCGCCTCGGCGACGCAGCCGATCATCAGCGACGAAGGAAAAGGCCACGGCTGCGACGAGTGATAGCGCACGCTGCCGACCTCGATGCCCGACTCCTCGCGTACCTCGCGGCGCACCGCCTCCTCAATGGTCTCGCCGGTCTCGACGAAACCGGCCAGCGTCGAGTACATTCCGCGCGGCCATGCTGCCTGGCGGCCAAGGAGGCAATGGTCGCCACGGACGACGAGCATGATGACGACGGGATTGACGCGCGGAAAATGTTCGGCGCGGCAGCGGTCGCACACACGCATCGCACCCCCTTGGGCGACCGTGGTCGCGGCGCCGCAGCGGGCGCAGAACGGATGGGTGGCGTGCCAATCGACCAGCGAACGCGCCTGGGCGACGATGGCGCTGTCGGCGGAGGCAAGCTGGCCGGCTACCGCGCGCACGTCGATGAAGTGGGCGACCTCGAGGAGGCCGAGCTCGCGGGCGGGCTCGGCAAGCGCCGAGACGTCGACCGCGTAGTGCGCGACGCCGTCGCGGATCCCGAGCAGGATCGGGCGCACCTGTTCGCCGGCCCGGGAGAGCAGCCCCCGCTTGGCCCACGCAAGGCCCGATCCGTCTTTCTTGACGAGTACTTCCAGCTTCCAAAGCGGCAGGAAGCGGCTGCCCGGGTCCTCGAGGCCGGCTGCCAGCCAAGCGTCGTCGAGACGCTGGCTCTGGGCGCGGTCGAGGGGATTTCCGGCAAAAACATTCATCACGGAATCGCCGCCCATAGCCCATGCGGGCACGGTGTCCAAGGGGCGTGACCAATACCGCGTGGACGCGCACCCTCTGTGGGTGCGCTCAGTCCCTGTCTGGATACGCCGTATCCCTTCCCCAACGTCGCGCACAGTCGTATGGTGCGTCCCATGAGGATGGCGTCGGCATGCGCCGACGCAGGGTGAGGCGGAAGAGAACTGCGAGGCCAGTCGTGCCGGCGAATTGCGGCGCGCAGAGCGTGCCGGCGAAAAACCCGGCACGCAGGAGGCTTTCGATGGTCGAACGCCGCATCGACGAGTTCCGGGAGCGCCTGGACGCTCATTCCGACCCCGCCGGCGTGCTGACGAGCCTCATCGAGAACACGCCAGCTCCCCTTGCCCTGTACAGCCCCGACGGCCACTGCGTCCGCGTCAATCCTGCGTACTGCGAACTGTTCGGCTCCGAGCCCAACCCTGCGCTCGAGCTTTCGGACGACGAAGTGCTCGGCCCCAGCGGAGTGCTGTTCTGGCTTCGCCGCGCGTTCTCGGGCGAGACGATCACGACGCCGAGCTTCTGGTACGAGCGCTCGAAGCTTGCGATCCTCGACGGGCGTCGCCGGGTCGCGCTGACGGCGCGCGGGTTCCCGCTGCGCGATCGCGAAGGCAACATCGAGTTCGTCGCGATCGCGTTTCGCGACGAAACCGACGCGTTGCTGCTGGCCGAGCGCCGCCGCATCGAGGCCGAAGAGCCGCGCCGCCTGATCGACGAGATCCAGCGCGCCGATCTCGAACGGCGCACCAACGAAGAACAGTTCCGCGCAGTGTTCGAGCAGATCGCCGACGGTGTGATGCTGACGGACGACTCGGGCCGCGTGCTCGACATCAATCCATCGGGATGTCGCATCTTCGGTCGCCGCGTCCAGGATATCGTCGGCTCGCGCTACTGGGAGCACATCGGCGACGTCGCCGAATCGCGGCCGCTCAGCGAGAAGCTGCTCGAAGAAGGGACGCTGATCGCCGAAGTGCAGGTGTGGCGTGCCGACGGGCAGCTTCGCGATCTCGAGCTGAGGTCGGTCTCGAATTTCCTGCCGCACCGCCACCTGACGACGTTCCTCGACGTCACCGAGCGCAACGCGGCGCTTCGCGAACTGCAACGCAGCGAAGCGCACCTGATCGCATCGCAGCGCATCGCGCACGTCGGAAGCTGGGAATTCGAGCTTAACGGCTCGCTCGAGGACCTGGATTCGAACGTGCTCCGCTGCTCGGAAGAATGCCTGCGCATTTTCGGGCTGGACCCTTCCACTCCGGTCACGCCCGGGCTGTCGATGGAGTTCGTGCACCCGGACGACAAGACCGGCCTCCTCGCCGCGCTGAGCAGGGCGATCCGCACGCGCACCGTCTATTCGAACGAGCACCGCATCGTCCGTCCCGACGGCAGCGAGCGTGTCGTGCACGCGCGCGGCGAGATCGTCGAGGATGCGACGGACGACTCCGACAGCGGTGGGCGCCGGCGCCTGCGCCTGATCGGGACGACGCAGGACGTCACCGAGCGAAGCCGCGCCCGCGGCGAGATCCAGCGCCTCAACAGCGAGCTCGAGCGCCGCGTCGCCGACCGCACTTCCCAGCTCGAGGCGGCCAACCGCGACCTCGAGGCGTTCTCGTATTCCGTCTCGCACGACTTGCGCGCCCCGCTGCGGGCGATCAATGGGTACGCGCAGATCCTGCTCGTCGAGCAGCCGGGCCATTTCGATGAAACGGGAAAGCTCGCGCTCGAACGGATCGAGGCGTCCGCCCGAAGGATGGACGGACTGATCGACGGACTGCTCGCGCTGTCGCGACTCGGGCGGCGCCCGACCGAGATCGGGCGCATCGCCGCCCGTCCGATCGTCGACGAAGCGCTCGAGGAGCTCGGCATCGGCGCCGCAACCGGCGAGCTGGAGATCCGCATCGGCGATCTTCCCGAATGCGAGGCCGACCCCGCGCTGCTGCGGCAGGTGTTCGTCAACCTGATCGGCAACGCGGCCAAGTTCAGCCGTGGCCGCAGTCCGGCGCTGATCGAGATCGACTGCCGCCACGTCGGCGGCGAGAAAGTCTGGAGCGTGACGGACAACGGCATCGGCTTCGAGATGAGCCAGGCCTCCAGGCTGTTCGGCGTGTTCGAGCGGCTGCTGTCGGCGGAGACTTACGAAGGAACCGGGCTCGGTCTTGCGATCGTCGACCGCATCGTCAAGCGGCACGGCGGAAGAGTGTGGGTGGAGTCGATGCCGGATCGGGGAGCGTCGTTCTACTTCACGCTGTAGACGACCGGTCCGTCTTCGAGCTCGCTGGACTCGTTTGCGGCCGCGAAGGGCCTGCGATCCGCAGTCGCGACGCCAGCGTCCTGGCTTCCTGCGCGACGGCCCAGCCGAGCGCCCGCAGCGTCGCGGCAACCGGTGCGCCGTCGGTGAAGGCGCCGGCGATGGCATGCAGCACCTGCGGCGAGAAGTACGGACGGTCGGCCACGGCATAGACCGGCTCCCACGATTCGGGGCGCAGTTTTGCCTTGAACGCGTCGAGCCCTTCGAAATTGTAGAAGCGCCTGCCGTGGGCGCGCAGCCATCCGAGCAGCAACCGGAGCCACGGCGGCGGCTTGCCGGGCTCTGCCTGCGCACGCGGCGACAGCGGCGACAGGCCGAGAGTGACGAAGCGGCTGCCGTCGCGGGCGAGCTCGCGGATTGCCGCGTCGATCAGCAACTCGGCGGTGCCGTTGACCGATCCGCGTCCGCGGATCACCTGCTCGATCAGCCAGCCCTGACGCCCCGGAACCGGAGAGGCGACGAGAAATCCGACGATATCGCCGTAGCGCTCGGCGATAAACAGGCGGCGGTCGAACAGTCGCCCGAGGGTCTGGGGCTCGACGAGAAAATGCATAGGCGGCGCGGCTCGCGTCGCGACCCATTCGTCGAGGCAGCGCTGCAGCGGCGCAACGTCGACGGGCACATCCGTCGGGACTTCGCGCACGAGCACGGCTTTGTTGCGCGCGCGGCGGAGCTGGGCGCGCAGCGAGGCGTGGGTCCCGACGCAGTCGGCCCAGTGTGACGGATTCCACACCGGCTGCGCGCCGAGGCTCAGCAGTGCGTGCCGCGAGGAGGAACCGAGCGCAGAGGCGAGCGCCGCTTCGCCGCCGAAGTAGCAGACGCGCAGTCCCGAGCTTCGTGCGTCACGCTCGAACTCGTCGAGCACGGCGGCCAGCCGTTGCGGCGCGCACGTCGGCGCGCCCGCGACGATGCGGAAGCGGCCGAACTCGACGAACCCGGCAACCGCATCGCCGTCGCGCGAGAACCAGTACGCAATGCCCGGATTGAGGATCTGGTAGGAGTTGGCCGCTGTGCCGTGCGCGAGGACGAGCGCGCGTGCACGCTCGAGCGGCTGCGTGGCAGCCGCCGCGCCGGCGGACTGGCGGTCTTCGCTCATGCGGAAGGACTAACAATCAGATTCCCTTGAGCTAGTCGAAATCCGGACGTAGGTAGCCCCGGCCGCTCCGCACGGGACACACGGGACACCCCGGACGCCCCGGACACCCCGGGAAGGAAAGGCCGCCTTCGACATTGACAGCGGCATGCGTGGAGCATTGCCGCAGACGGAGAATCGACATGACGAACGCGAAGAAGGTCCGCTTCGGAGTCACGCTGCCCCAGATCAAGCGCTCCTGGTCGGATGCCAGGGCCGCGGCCTCCGAGATCGATTCGGCGGGCTATGACAGCGCGTGGGTCTGCGACCACCTTTACGGCGTGCCGATGCCGAACATCCCGATCCTCGAGGCGTACAGCCTGCTCGCGGCCGTCGCGGCAGTCACGTCGAAGGTCTCGCTCGGCGCGCTGGTGACGCCGCCGTTTTTTCGTAACCCCGCCGTGCTCGCCAAGCAGATCGCGACCATCGATGCGATCGCCGGCAGCGGGCGCGCGATTGCAGGCCTCGGCTCAGGCTGGTTCGCCTCGGAATTCGAAGGTTACGGTTGCGATTTCCCCGACGTGCGAACGCGCCTTGCCGCCCTCGACGACACCTGCACGATCCTTCGCCGCATGTGGACCGAGGAGCAGCCGACTTACCGCGGCGCCGTCTATCGCATCGAGGACGTCGTCTGCGAGCCGCGCCCCGACGAGCGGCCGCGCATTCTCATCGGCGGAGGCGGCGAGAAAGTGCTGCTTCGACTGGCGGCGCGCCACGCCGACATCTGGAACAACCTGGCGGTCAATCAGAAAGACTTGGCCCGCAAGATCGACGCCCTGCGCGTGCACTGCGAGAGCGAAGGGCGGAGCTTCGAGGAAATCGAGATCTCCCAGCAGTGTCTCGTCGTCGTTCTGCCGACGCAGGAAGAAGCCGAAGTCGCCGTCGGCAAGGCCGAAAAAGTGTACGGCGGCCACATGGGCGCCGGTCTTCGCGAGCACGGGATCTGGGGCTGCCCCGATGTCGTGATCGAAAAAATCCAGGGCTACGTGGGCAAGGGCTGCACGCACTTCGTCATGGAGATGTTCGGCCGCGACGTGCGCGAGCCGGCTGCGCTGTTCGCCCAGAAGGTGCTGCCTGCGTTCCGCTGACGGGCGCAAGCTGGAGCAAGATGGCACAGGACGGCGCAGAAACGCGCCCGACCTGTACCTCACGGTCGTTCCCGCATAGCATCGCGCGCGTGCCGCTGACGAAGGCCTGGACAGGAGGTCAGTACAGCCTGGTGCGCGGCGTTGCGTGCGGGTCCCTGGCGGTCGCGCTCCTCTGGACCGGCCTGCGCACTCCAGGCTTCGACACGTTCTCCCTCGTCCTGGCCGTTTTCGCGGGCGCAGTCGCAATCGGGCTCGGTCCGCTCCATCGCACGATCGCAGCGCTGCTGGCCACGCTGATTTCCTTCGGCGTGGACTGCCTCGGCGGCGCGGCGGTGCAGTACGTCGCACTGTGGCTGTCGGCGCACATTCTTCTTCCGAAGGCACCGTACGGAAGCCTTGCGGCCGCCGGGCGCCGCGATCCCCGCAGCGGCTGGCATATGCCTGCGTGGTATCCGATCGGCTGCGTGGCCACCTTCTTCGCCGCCCGCATCGTCGCATCGGTCCACGCGTCGATGGACCACCAGGATGTGCTGGCCTGGGCCTTTGTCTTCGTTGCGACGCTGGTCCTTTTCCCCAAGACGGCGCTGCTCGGCTGGACGCTCTCGCTCACGCTCGGAGTCGCGCTCGCGGCGATCGGCAAGGGAAGCGCCAGCGGGGCGTGGTTCCTTCACCTGCTCGTGTTCCAGCCCGCGTGGGTTCCGAAAAAGAAGGAAGCCGGCAAGGACACGGTCTTCTACGATGGAAGCTGCGCGCTCTGCCACGGCTGCGTGCGTTTCCTGCTCGCCGAAGACACTGAACCTGCCAGTTTCCGCATCGCGCCGATCGGTGGCGAAACGTGGATCGCCAGGGTCCCGCAAAGCGAGCGGATGCGCGCTCCCGACAGCATCGTTCTCCTTCGCGGGGGTCGCGTGATGGTTCGCAGCCTTGCGGTGATCGAGATCCTCGACTCGCTGTCAGGACTGTGGTGGATCGTCGCGACGGTCGCTCGCGTCGTGCCGCGCAGCATGGCCGACCGTCTCTACGATACGGTCGCGTCGAATCGCTACCGCTGGTTCGGCCGGCGCAGCGACGCCTGCCCGCTGCTGCCGCCGGACCTCGTCACAAGATTGGAGCACTAGCGGCTGGTCCGCAGGACGGCGGACCAGCGACTCCTTCAGGCGCGCCGACTGCCGTCGAGGTGCAGTCGCTGCTCCGTTCGCGGGGCAAACGCACCCGCAGTTGGGCCTCGCGTCGAGCATTCCCTCTCGGTCCCGGTCCGATCCGGTGACAGCATCGAGTTTGTGCCGCGGCGTCCCCGCACGAGCAGGCGCGGGAGCGATCCCGGCGTCCGTGGTGTGGCTCCGCGGCCAGCGGTGTGACCGGTGGCAGCAGCGGATGTCGTCATCATCGGTGCGGGACCGAACGGGCTGAGCGCGGCCATCGCGCTCGGCCGCGCCGGCATCGAAACCGCCGTTCTCGAAGCGGCCCAGCAACCGGGAGGTGGGCTGCGCACCGAGGAGATCACGCTGCGCGGCTTCCACCACGACGTGTGCTCGGCAGTCCATCCGCTCGCGCTCGCGTCTCCCTTCCTGCGCTCCCTCGATCTTGCGCGCCACGGTCTTACGTGGATCCAGCCCGACTGTCCGCTGGTGCACGTCGGCCGCGACGGCCAGGCCTTCGCGCTCGAGCGTTCGCTGCAGGACACGGCGATGCGGCTCGGCAACGACGGTGCCGAGTGGCTGCGGATTGCCGAGCCTTTCATTGCGCGCTTCGACGAGTTGATGGACACCGCGCTCGGACCGCTTCGCCGCCCGGCCTCGCCGTCGCTGGTCGCCGAATTCGGGCTGCTGGCGCTTCGATCGGCCCGCGGCCTGGCGGATGCGCATTTTCGCGGCACCGCGATGCGTGCGCTGTTCGCCGGTATGGCCGCGCACTCGATGCAGCCGCTGGACTCGCTCGCGACTTCGGCGATCGCGCTGGTGCTGGCGCTCGCGGCGCACGTCGTGGGATGGCCGATCCCGCGCGGAGGGTCGCGCAGCGTTTGCAATGCGCTCATCGCCGAGCTTCGCGAGCGCGGCGGATCGGTGATGCTCGGCCGCTCGATCCGTACGCTCGCGGATTTGCCGCCGGCACGCGCCTACGTCTTCGACGTCACGCCGCGCCAGCTCCTGGCGATCACCGAAGGAGCGTTGCCGTCGGCGTATCGACGCCGCCTGCTGCGCTTTCGATACGGCCCGGGCGTCTGCAAAGTCGACTGGGCTCTTCGCGCACCGATCCCGTGGCTGGATCGCGGCTGCGCGCGCGCGGCGACGGTGCACCTTGGGGGAACGCTCGAGGATATCGCCACCGCCGAGGCCGCGGTGGCAGCCGGCAAACGACCGAAGAGACCTTTCGTGATCCTCGTGCAGCCGACGTTGTTCGACACATCGCGCGCGCCCGACGGAATGCACACGGCATGGGCGTACTGCCACGTACCCCTCGGCAGCAATGAGAGCCGTGCCGCAGCGATCGAACGGCAGATCGAGAAAGCGGCGCCGGGGTTCCACGAGACCGTGCTCGCCCGCTCGGTGCGCACCGCCGCCGACCTGGAGCGGCTGAACCCGAACCTCATCGGCGGCGACATCAACGGCGGCAGCGCCCGCCTCTCCCAGCTTTTCTTCCGGCCGACGATGAGCCGCGACCCGTATGCGACGCCCCACCCGAAGATCTTCCTGTGCTCGGCTTCGACGCCGCCCGGCGGCGGCGTGCACGGGATGTGCGGATACTGGGCGGCCCAGAGCGTCCTGCGAAGCGTCTTCGGCAAGCGTGCCCTGAGCTGACGGCGATGCGCACGAACGTAACGCTCGTCGTCTATGTCGCCCTTGCAGGAAACATCGCCGTTGCCGTGACCAAAACCGCCGCTGCCGTGTGGACCGGAAGCGCAGCACTGGCCAGCGAAGCGGTGCATTCGGCCGTCGACACGCTGAACGAGGCGCTGCTCGCATGGGGGATGCGCCGCGCCGCGCAGCCCCCGGACAACGAGCATCCTCTCGGCCACGGCCGAGAGCTGTATTTCTGGAGCTTCGTCGTCGCGCTGATGGTGTTCGGGCTCGGCGCCGGCTTTTCCCTCGTCGAAGGCATCGACCACATCCGGCATCCTCGTCCGATCGACCACGTGACGGCCGGCTACGTGGTGCTCGCGCTGGCTTTCGTGTTCGAGAGCACCTCGTGGACGATCGCGCTGCGCCATTTCGTCGAAACCAAGGGCGACGCAGGCTTTTACGAGGCGGTGCGCGGCAGCAAGGATCCGCCGGGTTTCATCGTCCTGCTCGAAGACACCGCGGCGATTGCCGGCATCGTCATTGCGGCCGCCGGCACCTTCGCGGCGAGCCACTTCGGCCTTCCGGTGCTCGACGGCGCAGCATCGGTCGGCATCGCGCTGCTATTGGCGGGCACGGCGCTCGTGCTGCTGCGCGAGAGCGCGAGCCTGCTGATCGGAGAGCGCGCCGATGCGGAGCTTGCGCGCTCGATCCTTGCGATTGCTGCAGGCGAAAGCGGTGTCCAGGGCGCCAACGGCGTGTTCACCGTACACCTTGCGCCGCAACAGGTGGTCGCTGCGCTCAGCCTCGAGTTCTCCGATGAGCTGACGGCGCCGCGGATCGAGGAGACGGTCATTGCCGTCGAGAAGAAGGTGCGCGGGACTCACCCGCAGGTGATCGCGCTGTTCGTCAAGCCGCAGACGGCGGCGACGTACCGCAGCACGCGCAAGGAGGGTTACGGCGACGGTGCCACGCACCAGCCCCTTTCCGCGTGAAGACGGGCGTGCGGCAGTGGCGCGGGCGCGGGCGCGGGCGCGAATGAGACAGGACTCCGCCTGCAGGCGCGTGCGGGTCTCAACAGAAGGCCGACGGCGCGGCGACGCCGAGAAGGAACGCCACCAGGATGTGACGCAGCGCGGGCGAGAGAGTGGACAAGGGGTCAACGATCGAATCCATGGGCGGCGTCTCCGAAGCGTCCCTGTTGCCGCCACCGGGCAACAATAGGCAAGGGCAATTCGGTGGTTGAGGAATGGGGTCAGGCACCAGCGGAATGGTGCCTGACCCCATTCCTCTGGTGCCTGACCCCAT